>NZ_JCATIE010000002.1:393505-439405 GCF_059693785.1 Sphingopyxis sp. CR5
TATGAAGGGCGGTTGCCGGTTGGCTGTACAAATTTCGTTCGACCCCGACCGACGGAGGAGATGCCCGGATATGTCCGGGTGTGGTCATAGGGAAAGAGAAAGCCCCTCCCCTTCAGGGGAGGGGTTGGGGTGGGGTCCCGCGGCCTTGCGCAAGGCCGCGGGACCCCACCCCAACCCCTCCCCTGAAGGGGAGGGGCTTTCTCTTTCCCTATGACCACACCCGGACATATCCGGGCATCTCCTCCGTCGGTCGGGGTCGAACGAAATTTGTACAGCCAACCGGCAACCGCCCTTCATAACCCGAAACGAACGCCATCATTGTCGCCGCCCCTTCGCGCGGCTAAAGCAGCCCGTGTGATCGCCCCTTTCCATCGCATCGCCGCCCTTGCCGACCGCTGGCCCAAGAGCCTGGCACTGCTGCTCGGGCTCGTTTCGGCAACCGGCTTCGCGCCGCTGAACCTGTGGCCGTTGACCCTGCTCGCGCTCGCGGGCTGGATGCTGCTCGTCGCGCGAAGCCCGCGCGGCTGGCGCGCGCTCGGCGTCGGCTGGGCCTTCGGGATCGGCCATTTCGCGCTCGGGCTGGGCTGGATCGCGACCGCTTTCACCTATCAGGCGGCGATGCCCGCCTGGCTCGGCTGGGTCGCGGTGCTGCTGCTGTCGCTCTATCTGGGGGTCTATCCGGCGCTCGCGGCGTGGGGGGCCTGGCGGATCCTTCCCGCTCCTGCCCGGAACGGAGGGGAGGCGGAGCCCGGCGCAGCGCCCGACCGAGACCCCCCTCCACCGCCTTCGGCGGTCCCCCTCCCCGTCCCGGGGAGGATCACGCTGTCCTTCATCCTCGCCTTTGCCGCGCTCTGGACGCTGACCGAATGGTTGCGGAGCTGGGCGTTCACCGGCTTTTCGTGGAATCCGCTCAGCGCAATATTTGTGCCGATCATGTCGATACTCGCGCCAACACGCCTACTCGGGACCTATGGCATGTCGGCGATTGTCATCCTGCTCACAGGGTTTTTGTTGTCAGCAGTGCTCCGGCGGTTGCCCGCGTGGCACGGTGCGCTCGGGCCGTCGTTCAAAGATGGGACGTTTCCGACCGTCATCCTTGGCGGGATGATAGCAGTGATCATGCTCGTCGCTTTTCCATTGCTGCAACTCAATATGATTGGCGGCGCTATCGCTCCTGCCCAGCCTGCCCATGCGCGAACGACCCCCATCACCCTCGTCCAGCCCAATATCGGGCAGGAGGACAAGTGGGAGGGCGGCAAGGCCGACGCCAATTTCGCCAAGCTCGCGCGGCTGACCGCACCGAAGGACGATACCCCTCGCCTGATCCTGTGGCCCGAGGCGGCGATCCCCGATTATCTCGAAACCGGCTATCCCGCTTATTATTACGACCGCTCGCCCGCCGAGGCGCGCGGGCGGCTGACCAGCCTGATGAACCCCGGCGACGTGATGCTGCTCGGCGCGCTGAAGCTGGAGATCGACCGGGCGGGCGAAGCGGTCGGCGCGCGCAACGCGGTGATGACGGTGCATTCCGACGGCTCGCTCGGCCCGCGCTACGACAAGTCGCACCTGGTTCCCTATGGCGAATATCTTCCGATGCGGCCGCTGCTCTCGGTGCTTGGCCTGTCGCGGCTGGCGCCCGGCGATATCGACTTCTGGCCGGGACCGGGGCCGCGCACGATCGATCTCGGCGCCTTTGGCAAGGCGGGCCTGCAAGTCTGCTACGAAATCATCTTTTCGGGCCAGGTCGTCGACCGCGCACACCGCCCCGACTTCATCTTCAACCCGTCGAACGATGCGTGGTTCGGCGCGTGGGGGCCGCCGCAGCATCTGGCGCAGGCGCGACTGCGCGCGATCGAGGAAGGGCTGCCGATCGTGCGTGCGACCCCGACCGGGATCAGCGCGGTGATCGACGCCGACGGACGCGTGCTCGAATCGATCCCGATGCACCGCGCCGGACGCATCGACACGGTGTTGCCGCGCGCGCACGCCCCGACGCCGTTCGCGCGGTACGGCAATGTGCTTCCCGTCGGCTTTGCGCTGCTGTTGCTCCTGGTCGCCATTGCGTTTCGGCGTCGCGGGCGGTAACAGCGGCACGCACATAAAGTTTCCTTTATATTCGATTCAGAAGGCCTCCCATGCGCAACAGCTTCCTCTTCACCTCCGAGAGCGTGTCCGAAGGGCATCCCGACAAGGTGTCGGACCAGATTTCCGACGCGATCGTCGACCTGTTCCTGTCGAAAGACCCCGAAGCGCGCGTCGCCTGTGAAACGCTGACCACCACCCAGCTCGTCGTGCTGGCGGGCGAGATCCGCTGCAAGGGCGTCTATGAAAATGGCGAGTGGGCCGACGGGGCGCTCGAGGAAATCGAACGGGTCGTGCGCCGGACGGTGAAGGAAATCGGATACGAACAGGACGGCTTCCATTGGGAAACGCTGCGCCTTGAAAACAACCTTCATGCCCAGTCGGCGCATATCGCCCAGGGCGTGGACGAGAATGAGGGGAAGGACGAAGGCGCGGGCGACCAGGGGATCATGTTCGGCTATGCCGCCGACGAGACCCCCGACCTGATGCCCGCGACGCTCGATTACAGCCACAAGATCCTCCAGCGCATGGCCGAGGATCGCAAATCGGGCAAGGCGCCCTTCCTCGAACCCGACGCAAAGAGCCAGGTCACGCTGCGCTACGCCAACGAACGCCCGGTCGAGGCGACCGCGATCGTCGTGTCGACCCAGCATGCGCCGGGCTATTATTTCCACGGCGGCGAAGGCGATCAGGCGAAATATGAAGAGCTGCGCAGCTATGTGAAGGGCGTGATCGCCGACATCCTGCCCGCCGAACTGCTGTCCGACAACACGGTCTATCACATCAACCCGACGGGGCGATTCGAGATCGGCGGCCCCGACGGCGATGCCGGGCTTACGGGCCGCAAGATCATCGTCGACACCTATGGCGGCGCCAGCCCGCACGGCGGCGGCGCATTCAGCGGCAAGGACCCGACCAAGGTCGACCGTTCGGCGGCCTATGTGACCCGCTACCTTGCCAAGAATATCGTCGCCGCCGGCCTGGCGCGCCGCTGCACGATCCAGCTGTCCTATGCGATCGGCGTCGCCGAACCGCTGTCGGTCTATGTCGACCTGCACGGCACCGCCGCCGAAGGCGTGACCGAGGCCGCGCTCGAGCAGCTGCTGCCGCAGCTCGTCCGCCTGACGCCCAAGGGCATCCGCACCCATCTCGGCCTCAACAAGCCGATCTATCGCCAGACCGCGGCCTATGGCCACTTCGGACGTCAGGCGACGGGAGAGGCCTTTCCGTGGGAGCGCACCGACCTCACCGACAAGCTGAAGGCCGCATTCGGAAAATGACGGGATGACCGGGGCGCTTGCCGCCCCGGTGCATCGTCGCTAGGGCGCGCGGCATGACCGCTTTCAAGTCGGGCGATCCGACCACTCTCAACCGCCTCTATGGCCGCGCCAAGGGCAAACCGCTGCGCGCCGGCCAGCAGGAGTTGATCGACACGCTGCTGCCGCGGATCGCCGTGCCCGCCGACGGGCCGGTGACGGCGGAACGATTGTTCGGACAGCCCTGTGCGCTGCATTTCGAGATCGGCTTCGGCGGCGGCGAGCATATGGCGGCGCGCGCCGACATGCTGCCCGATCACGGCTTCATCGGCGCCGAGCCCTTCGTCAACGGCGTCGCGCAGGCGCTCGTTCATGTCGCCGGCGATCACGGGGAGCACCCGCCGATCGGCAATGTTCGCATCCATCACGGCGACGCGCTGGAGGTGCTGCGGCGCATCCCCGACGGCGCGCTGTCCTTCGCCTATCTGCTCCACCCCGACCCGTGGCCGAAGGCGCGCCATGCCAAGCGGCGGATGATGAACGACGGGCCGCTCGACCTGATCGCGACCAAGCTGAAACCCGGCGGCGAGTTTCGCTTTGGCACCGACCATCCGGTCTATCTGGCCCACGCGCTGATGATGATGCGCCGCCACCGCCACCAGTTTGAATGGCTCGCCGGCAGCGCGCGCGATTTCCTCGTCCGCCCGGGCGGCTGGCCCGAAACGCGCTACGAAGCGAAGGCGCGCGCGCAGGGTCACGAGGTGTGGTACTTTCGATTCAGGCGACGCTAGACTACGCTGATGTTGTAAAAACAACGACTTAGCGCAAAACACTTACGCCAGAATTGCCTCCAATTCGCCCCTTTTTCCGCTTGCGTGATTACCCGGTGATTGCCAGAAAAGGCCACGAGGTATCGCATGGCAACAGGAAAAATCAGCAAGCGCACGGTCGATTCGCTCCCGGTTGGACCAAAGGAAAACTATCTTTGGGACACCGATCTCAAGGGCTTTGGCGTCAAGATTACAACTGCTGGATCAATCAGTTACATAATCCAGTTCCGAATGGGCGGACGAGAAGCGAAGACCCGTCGTTTCACGATCGGATCACATGGATCGCCTTGGACACCGACTACTGCACGCTTGGAAGCTGAGCGATTGTTGGTGATTGTTGCGCAGGGCATTGATCCGGTTGATGCGGAAAAGCAGCGCCGCCGGGAAGCTGTCGACCTCGCCTTCTCGAATTACGCTGACCTCTTCACTCGCTCCTGCAAACGCGAGGGATGGCGTCGCCTCGTGGAGCGATCCATTCGCCTCTACCTCAAGCCCACATTCGGAATGAAGGCGCTGCCAGCGATTACGAAGATCGACGTCGTTTCGGTTCTCGATCAGATGCCGCCCAAGCAGGTGGCAAACCGGCGAAATGTCTTTGCCGTTATGCGCCGCCTGTTTCGCTGGGCCGTCAGTCGCGGAGATATCGATCGCAATCCGATGGAGGGCATGGAAACGCCGCCTCCGGTCAAGCCACGAGAGCGCTGGCTCAAGGATGGCGAACTCCGCCATATCTGGAATGCGGCGCCGGAATGTCATCGCTGCTTTGGTCCAATTGTCAGGCTTCTGATCGTAACCGGACAGCGCCGTGAAGAAGTCTCCGGGATGCACTGGCAGGAGCTCAGTCGCAGCGAAAGATTATGGACCCTGCCCGGATCTCGAACCAAGAACGGAGAACCTAACTCCATTCCCCTCAACGATCTTGCAATCGCCGAGCTCGACCGGGAGGCTCGCGGCGAGAGGTGGCCGCGTAAGGGCCGTGTTTTCGCGACAGCTAGCGGGGCGGGCTTTACGGGATACGCCAAAGGGAAGGTGAAGCTCGACAGCCTGATCGAGGAACGTTGCGAAGAGCCGCTCGAAGCCTGGCGCCTTCATGATCTACGACGAACCCTCGCAACGAACTTCCAGCGGCTTGGCGTTCGGTTTGAAGTCACCGAAGCCGTTCTCAACCATGTGGGCGGATCTCGCGCCGGAGTCGCCGGCATCTACCAGCGCCACGACTGGAAGGATGAGAAGCGCGAGGCACTCGATGCCTGGAATGACCACCTCGCGACGGTTCTGTCCGAGAGTGGAGAGACGACCTAACTCATTGGCGAGGGCTAGGCGGTCTGCTGGTTCAAACGTCCGACCAGAGCGGGTACCAGAGCCTCAATGTGTTGATGATATGCGCGTACCGCTCGGTTTGAGCCATCGAACCCCTGCTGAGCTGTTCGCTCAATTTGCTCAAGGGCATGCGACGCCCCAGGCCAAATCTCCGGCTCGAGTTCACGTATCGGGTGGAGTCTGTCGCTAATGCGTTCGACCAAATGTACGCGAAACCGATTGCCTGAGTTTGCCGCGATGTCTCTGAAGACGTGCGCCAATCGGTCGGCATAAGCACCCTGAGTGACGTTGGATCCTTCGTCGATTTCCAGTGATTTGCGGTCGGTGTCGGAAGTGTGCTCCAAAAGCAGCGCGTTGACTTGCAGGATGTCGCGCAAGGCCTGTTCGGTAAGCAGCGGTACGCGAAATCCTTCGCCGGGCGTGAGGTCGACCAGCCCTTCACCGACAAGCTGGTTCAGGCTGTCTCTGACCGGCGTCATGCTCACTCCGAAATCGTCAGCCAGTCGCATAGCCTCAAGCTTCATACCGGCCCGGAAGCGCCCTTCCAACAATGCATTTTTCAGCCGCCTGTACGTAGGCTCGAGGACGTGAGCGGGACTCATAGCCGAGCGCGGCGCGTCTCGGCGAACTCACGAACCGCTTCTTTCTGGTCGGGGCGCAGACTATCGGTTGCTTGGGGGAATTCGGGCACCTTGTCGCTCAGCAAAACCGACGGGCATTGCCCCTCAAAATTACCGAGGTTCGGGCGGTGCTGGACATAACCGGCGAGCTCGGCGAGTTCAGGCGAGAACTCTTTTGCTACTGCGGGCGGGTATGCGAGCCAGAGATTCTCGTACGGTTTGAGCCAGCCGAGGCTGTAGCCGATCACGACACCGCGGCGGACATCCTCGGTCTGGTTTGGTCCCGCTCCATGGACGGTCGAGCCGAGAAAGCAGATCGCATCTCCGGGTCCGCACTCGGCCACTATCGGATCATTGAGCTGATCAAGGCTTTCGATCGCTTGCTTGTGCGTACCGGGATATATGCGCGTTGCGCCGTTTTCTTCGGTGAACTCGGTCAGCGGCCAGATGACGTTGAGAAGATATTCGTGATCGCCCTTGCGGCCTGCCCACATATCCTGATCGCAATGCGGAAACTGTTCTATCTCGCCGGGATGGATCGCGATCGCCTGGGCGACATTGAGCTGTATCCGGTCGCAGGCGCTGCCGAGAATTGCGCGGGCGAGCGATAGGACTAGCGGCTGCAGGACCAGATCGCCCGCGACCTGCGAGCGGCGAAGGAGGCTTCCAAACCGTTTGGTCCGATGCCCATAGAAGTCTCCCTTGCCGAGTGGCGCCTGCGCAAATGCGCCTTCCAGGTCGGCATCGAGTGCGGCGATCTGTTGCTCGGCGACAAGCTGCGGAATGATGCAATAGCCATCCTCTTGCAGCTGATCGAGCCAATACGCCTCGCTCGGCGCAGTCATGCTGCCAGCTCCATACCACCATAGGCTTCCGGCTGAGGATTGCGGCAGTAGATCCCTGCGTTGGCGAGTTGCGCGCGTGTATCCTGATCGATGTCGATGCGAAGAGCGACAAGCTGCTGGCCATCGATAGGAACGCACGGTCCCAGCTGCTGGCAGCGCCAGCCGAACTGGGCGATCTGCCGGAACCAGGGCACCGGGGCGACCGCCGAATAACCAGAGATCCCTTCCGATATTGCGAAATCGGCGAGTGCGGAGACGAGCTGATTGCGGACACCCCGGCGATCAGCGCGCGGCAACGTCGGATCGATACAGAAACGGGTAATCTCGCGAAATGCCTCATCCTGCGGAACAGGTCCGGTGCACAGCTGCGGAAAAAGATCGCGCAAGATATGAGGTCCGTCAGAACGCAGGAGCCGGGCCGATGCGCGATGCTCGCAATTTTCGCCGGTAAGGACGAGATAGGCGGCCGAGGGCGTATCGAACTGGTCGATTTCAAAGGTCCCGTCGAGCACCGGAACGTCCCAGCCAAGAAGATCCACGAACACGCGCTTGCGCGCCTCGAACATGGCGCGAAGTGCCGGATCGACCAGGCTAGCGCCATTTATACCGGTGCTTTTTATACCGCTGCTTTGCTGCATGAAGATTACCTGTGATTTTGATGACTGCTTGCATCTCATCAAATCCGGATAGGCAGCGACATACCAAGAACTGGGGAGGGACCCGTCTGGTGCTCTACAGGGCGAGTTTACTGACCGCCCCACCTGTGCGATGAGCTTCAGCGTTTGAAAATCAACAAGATACGACAGGTATCCTATCGGTCCGATTCTGTTCATCCCGAGAAGGTCACAAGCTGGCTATGAATGCAAAAGTCATCACGAATTTCCAGCTTGGCAGCCGCGAATCCTCCTCGGCGCCGGATGTCTTGCCCCTGGCTACAGAGCATGCGCTGCAATCCGCCGGAGCTGCTTTCCATGCGCTCGCCGACACCATGCCGCAGGTGGTTTGGTCGACTCTTCCCGACGGCTCCCACGATTATTACAATGCGCGCTGGTATGAATTCACGGGTGTCCCTGTCGGATCAACCGACGGCGAAGGATGGGCCGGGATGTTCCATGAGGATGACCAGGCCGACGCATGGAAGAAATGGAACCACAGCCTCGCTACCGGCGAACCGTACGAGGTTGAATATCGCCTGCGGCATCACAGCGGTGATTATCGCTGGATGATCGGTCGTGCGCTGCCGATCCTCAACGAGCAGGGTGAGATCCAGCGCTGGATCGGCACTTGCACGGATACCGACGAGCAGAAGCGCACCGCCCTCCAAAACGAAATCCTGAGCCAGGAGCTCAGCCATCGCATCAAGAACATCTTCGCGATTGTTTCCGGTTTGATCAGCCTGACAGCGCGCGCAAATGAAGCGTTCGGTGAAGCGTCGCGCGACTTGCTAGGCCGGATTTCCGCGCTGGGGCGCGCGCACGAATTCGTCCGGCCGCACAGCGAAAAGTCCCAGCCCGAGGGCAAGGAAGTGACCCTCGCCACGCTGCTTGCGACGATCTTCGAGACCTATCCTGCCTTTTCCGAAGGAAGGATTGCTATTTCCGGCCCCGATATCGCGGTCGAAAGCCGCGCCGCCACGCCGGTCGCATTGGTGTTCCACGAGCTGGCCACCAACGCGATGAAGTACGGAGCTCTGTCCAATCCCGAGGGAAGGATTTCGCTGGACCTTTCAACCGAGGACGAGATAGTCCGCTTCCGCTGGAGGGAACACGGAGCTCACATCGACAAGGCGAGTGAGCCTCAAACGGGTTTCGGAAGTCGCCTCATCGAGTTGGCCGTGAAGCAACAGCTAGGAGGCAATTACGAGAGAACCTGGCATGACGATGGCGTTGAACTCGTCATGGATGTCCGAAAAAGCAGGTTGCAGGAGCCTAGTTAAAGAAGAGCCTAAGACGGGCTGGCGGATCGATTTTTTCGCCCTTCCGGACCGCAATGACATAGTCGAGAACCTGCTTGAGAATGCTAAGATCGACCGGTTTTTCCAGCGCGCCCAGCGTTCCGCTCACCCCTTCGCCGAGTTGTGCGGGATTGGCGGTTACGAAAATAACCTCGATCCCGAAATCCGCAGCAAGCTTCTCGCCGATCCTCGGACCAGTGGCTCCATCGGCCAGATTGACATCGACGAGCGCCACATCGATCGCGTCTGAAGCCTTTGCCAATGCCGATTGCATGTCGTCGGCTATGCCTGCGGATTCATGACCGAGATCGTGAACCACCGCCTCCATTTCGACAGCTATGAGGAATTCGTCTTCGACAATCAGAATGGTGGTCGGCATGGAAGGCTATCAAAAGTTAAATGACAAGGCTCTGTAGTGAGGGGACGGACAGGGCGCATATTCGTTCCCTCGCCTCGTCGCATCCGGCTTCGATCGAAATAGCTTCAAGACGCGCACCCGTTCCGACGGCATTGCGTCACTATCGGGCGCCAGGACCACGACCAAAGAGCGTATCTATGATGGGGCATTCCGGAACATCACCGCCTTCGCAGCGGGCTGATACATCGGCTAGCGTGCGCTCCAACCTAGTCAAATCAGCAATTTTAGCTCGCACGCTGGCCAGATGGTTATTGGTCAGATCCCGAACCTCGCCGCAGCTGTAGGGGTGCGAATCAACGAGGCTGAGCAGGCTTTTGAGCTCCTCGATCGAAAAACCCAGATCGCGGCCGCGCAAGATAAAGCCGAGCCGCGCCTGGTCGCCGGGTGGATAGAGCCTGTGCCCGCTTGCCGTACGCTCGGGAGGCTGAAGCAGACCGATGTTCTCGTAGTAGCGGATTGTCTCAAGGTTGCAGCCCGACCGTCTGGCCAGTTCTCCCCGTTTGATCACTTGCGATGCTGTCATGAGCCATATGCCAATTAGTGCTTGAACCTGTAGTTACTACAGGGAGTACATTGGTTTCCATGGTCGATCAAATGCACAAGAACGCGCAGCGCTTATGGGCGAGCGGCGGGACGCTCGGCGCGATACTCGCCTCGTCCTGCTGTATTGCCCCGCTGTTATTGCTGAGCCTTGGCATCAGCGGCGCGTGGATCGGCAATCTCACTGCGCTCGAACCGTACAAATGGGTATTTATCGCCATTGCGGTTGTCTTTTTGGCCCTTGGATTCCGGCACGTCTATTTTCGGCAAGCCGAACCTTGCGAAGACGGAACATATTGCGCGCGGCCCGGAGCAAACCTGCTCGTCAAAAGCTCCCTGTGGCTGGCGACCGTATTGGTCGCTGCCTCGTCCACGGTCGAGTGGTGGGCGCCGCAATTCTACTAGGAGTTCGAAAGATGAAGAAGACGATGATCGCCGCAGTTGCGGTATTGGGGCTGGCCGGAGCGGGAATCGGAGCAGCGACCCTGTTGCCGCAAAACTCCGACGAACGGGTTCAACAAAATCCGGCCATTCTGCAAACGGCGAGCTTTGCGGTCGAGAATATGACCTGCGCGACCTGCCCGATCACAGTGCGGCGCGCAATGGAGGGCGTTGCGGGCGTGGAAGACGTCACGATCGATTACGAGGCGAAAACCGCCATCGCCCGGTTTGACCCTGCACAAACGACCACCACTGCCATCGCAGCGGCGTCGACCGACGCCGGTTATCCGGCGACCCTTGCGGCGAGCGCGCTATGATCGAACTGAAGTCCGAGATCACATGCCCTACTTGCGGGCATAAAAGGATCGAAACGATGCCGACGGATGCCTGCTGGTTTTTCTACGATTGCCATGGTTGCGGTGTGAAACTCCGCCCCAATGCGGGCGATTGCTGTGTCTTCTGCTCATTCGGCACCATCCCCTGCCCGCCGATCCAGGAAACGCGTGCCGATCGCAAGGGCGCCACATGTTGCGGAGGGCGGTGAGATGAGTACGCGAAACTTCGATCTTATAGTGCTGGGTGTTGGTATGGCGGCCGTAAATGCCGCCAACAAATGCGCCTCAGCCGGTTGGTCGGTCGCGGTGGTCGACGAACTGCCTTATGGCGGCACCTGCGCCCTGCGCGGCTGCGATCCGAAGAAAATGCTCCGCCGCGGGGCGGAAATCATCGACGCAGCGCGGCTCATGCACGGCAAGGGCATCGAACCGAACGACATCGCCATCAACTGGCCCGATCTGGTCGCCTTCACGCAGACGTTCACCGACAAAATGCCCGGTCGGATCGAAAACGGTCTGGAGAGCAACGGCGTCACTACCCTTCACGGGAAAGCGCGCTTCGTCGGCGAAGATACCGTCGAAATCGACGGCCTGGGGCAGTTTCAGGCAAACCATTTCCTGATCGCAACGGGTGCCAAGCCGCGGACGATAGATGTTCCCGGTTCCGAACACCTTACCGACAGCACCGAGTTCATGCGGCTCGATGCGCTGCCCGAACGCATCCTGTTCATCGGCGGCGGCTTCATCTCGTTCGAGTTTGGCCATATCGCTGCACGCGCGGGCAGCAAGGTGTGCATCATCGACCGTGGCGAGAGACCGCTCAAGGGTTTCGATGCCGATCTTGTCGAAAGACTCGTTGCGCGGGGCGAGGAAGTCGGCGTCCAACTGCGACGGCGCACGTCACTCAAAGCGATCGAGAAGGACGGGACGGGTTTTCTTGTCACGGTAGAAACTGACAACAAAACGAGAGATTTGCGGGCCGATCTCGTCGTCCACGGCGCGGGCCGCGTCCCGGCAATTGACCGGCTTGACCTGGCCGCAGCCAATGTCGAGGCAGGTGACAAGGGCGTTGAGGTCAACGCCTACCTGCAAAGCACGTCCAACCCGAAAATCTACGCTGCCGGAGATGCTGCAGATACGCGGGGCGCCCCGCTTACGCCTGTCGCGGTTTTCGAGGGTAAGGTAGCTGCGTCCAATATGCTCAAGGGCAATCGCACCAAGCCGGATTATGCAGGCGTACCGAGCGCTGTGTTTACTGTACCAGAGCTAACCCGTGTTGGCATGCTCGAAGAGGAAGCACGAGAGGCCGGACATGATATCCGCGTCGTCGAAAATGACACCGGCGACTGGTATTCCAACCTTCGCGTTGGCGAAAGCTGCGCTGCAACCAAGGTTATAATCGATAACGAAAGCGACACTATCCTGGGAGCTCATTTGCTCGGACCGGAGTATGGCGAGATCATCAATTTCTTCGGTTTGGCCATTCGACTTGGACTGACAACAAGCGATCTCAAGAAAATGGTGTCGGTATATCCGAGCGTTGGCTCCGATCTTGGCTCCATGCTATCATAGATGCGCCTCGCTTGGTCCAGTAAAGCCATCACCGGGTAATCCGGATTGCGATCGACAGTCGAAATCTCGATAGAGGTCAGATGATGACCTTCCTCGCATATCTCGGTGCCGCAATTGCTGAAATTGCGGGCTGTTTCGCTTTCTGGGCGTGGTTGCGTATGGACAAGTCGGCTTGGTGGCTTGTTCCGGGCGTGGCCTCACTTGTCCTTTTTGCCTATTTGCTTACGCTCGTCGATGCGGAGCATGCAGGTCGGACCTACGCTGCCTACGGCGGGGTCTACATCCTATCCGCGTTATTGTGGCTTTGGATCGCAGAAGGCGTGAAGCCCGATCGGTGGGACACTCTGGGCGTGGCGATCTGCCTCGTAGGCGCCGGCGTTATCTTGCTCGCCCCCAGACCGGTATGAGGCAGATCCTTATGGGGCCGAAGGAAATATCCCACGCGTGCGATTGGCAATCGCTACCAGCGACAACATGACAGGCACTTCTACAAGTACGCCCACAACCGTCGTCAATGCCGCACCGCTGCCAATGCCAAACAGACCGATGGCTACAGCGACGGCCAGCTCGAAAAAGTTGGACGTTCCGATCAGCGCACAGGGCGCGGCAACTGTATGCGGAACTTTCCAGGCCTTGGCGGCACCATACGCGATGAAAAAGATTCCGTAACTCTGTACAATGATTGGCGCGGCGATGAGTGCGATCAGCAGTGGGCGGGCAACGATAGTTTCCGCCTGGAATCCGAACAAAAGGACCACCGTTAGCAGAAGACCAAGAATGGAGAGCGGTTTTATGCGTCCGGTGAACTCGGATACCGCCGCTTCACTGCCGCCATGCGTCCCCAGCAGTCGATGCCGTACAAAGGCTCCCGCTGCCAGCGGCACGACCACATAGAGCGCGACCGAGAGCAGCAGCGTCTCCCAGGGTACCGCAATGTCGGTAACGCCGAGCAGCAGCGCAACAATGGGCGCGAAGGCAACGATCATGATCAGATCGTTCGCCGCGACCTGCACCAGCGTATAGGCCGGGTCGCCCTTGGTGAGCTGCGACCACACGAACACCATCGCGGTGCAAGGAGCCGCACCCAGCAGGATAAGCCCGGCGATATACTGCTGTGCATCGGCAGGTGCGATCAGGTCCGCAAAGACGACCTCGAAGAACAGCACGCCGAGTGCAGCCATCGTGAAGGGCTTGATTAGCCAGTTGACCACCAGCGTGATGATGAGGCCCTTTGGCTGGTCGCCAACACGGCGCACCGCGCCGAAATCGACCGCGACCATCATCGGGAAGATCATCGCCCAGATCAGCACTGCGACGACGAGATTGACCGAGGCATATTCGATGGCAGCAAGCGAGGCGAACAGCTCTGGCGCGATATTTCCAAGCGCTATCCCGGCGAGGATTGCCGCTCCGACCCAGACCGAGAGCCATTTCTCGAACAGGCCTAGGCCCGCCGCGCTGGCGTCCATGTCAGCTGTGGCGGCGGTCATTGACCGTCTTCCTGATGCCCAATGGCTTGGAGCTTTTCGCGCAAGGCGAGCTGTTCAAGGCTCGCAATCGGGAGCGCCAGCATCAGGTCGATACAACGCTTGAGCATGCGGAAGGCATCGAGGAAGGCCGCTGCTTTCTCCGCATCACTACCCCCAGCCGCCGCCGGATCGGGAATACCCCAGTGCGCCGACGTCGGACGACCGGGCCAGACTGGGCAGGATTCCGCCGCCGCGCTGTCGCACACGGTAAAGATCAGGTCGAACTCCGGTCCATCGGCAAACTCGCTCCAGCTCTTCGAGGAATAGCCCTCTGCCGGATAACCCAGTCTCTTGAGTGTATGGATCGCCCAGGGGTTTACCTTGCCGGTCGGATTGCTTCCGGCACTGTAGGCCTTGAACCGGCCTTCGCCGTCATGGTTGAGGATGGCTTCGCCCAGGATCGAGCGAGCGGAATTGCCCGTACACAGGAACAGCACGTTCAATGATTCGCCTGACATGGATTGCCTCAGCAGCAGGAAGTCTTGGCAGGAGCCAGCTGCGGTGTGCAGCAGGCGCTCGATGCGGCATTGGCGGAAGCGAGCTGGTGGAGGTCAGGACTACCGCCGTAGGTCGTGCTCTCGCCTTCTGTCAGGAAGGCTTCCCACACCACGCCATCGGGATCGGCGATCCAGCTCTTTTCCGATTGCGCGTAGCAGCAGGTCGTCGCGCCTTCTTCCAGGACCGGACGGTCAGCAGCCTTGAGGCGGCCATAGACCTCTTCGAGTTCCGCCTTGTCTTCGACCTGCAAGCCGACATGCTCGATCCCCTTGACCGCCTCCTCGCGCATCGAGATCGCGAAGTTGATGCGTGGGTCATCGAGCATCCACTTGGCATAGTCGGCTTTAACCACGGATGGCTCGGCACCGAACAGGCTCGAATAAAAGGCAACGGACTTGTCGATGTCGGTCACGCCGACATGCACATGGAAGCGTTTCATCAGGCGCTCTTTCGTTGAGGAGAAGGAAGGTAGGCAGCGGCCTCGGAACAAGGCGTGTCGTCAGAGCAGGATAGGCCGTCGCAGCAGTTTTCGGTGAGGTAGCCCATCAGGCCATTCATCGCGGTATAGTCCGCCGAATAGATGATCGAGCGGCTTTCGCGTCGCTGCGTCACCAACCCCGCATTGGAAAGCTGGGCAAGGTGAAAGCTCATTGAAGAGGGCGGAACGTCGAGCTTTTCGGCCAGCACGCCGGCGGCAACTCCCTGCTCCCCTGCCTGCACCAGCAGGCGGAACGCAGCGAGGCGATGCTCCTGTGCCAGGGCAGAAAGGGCACGAATGACGCGGCCGGCTTCCATCGCTCACTCCAATGATTCGATAAATATCGAAATATGGAATGAAGCAAGCCTGGTCAAGCCGTATCGCGCCAACGGATGATATCGCCGAAACCTATCAGTCCATCGAACAGTGCCGAAACCACGAGCGATTGCTTGCAATGTACCTGATAGCGCTCGCGGGCCATCTTGAGATGCTGGAGAACTGTCTCCGAGCTGATCCCTAAGATCAGTGCGACCTCGGCCGCCGTTTTGCCCCGCGCGACCCACAAGAGACATTCACGCTGCCGGTCGCTCAAAGCAGGCACCGGCTTTTGTGGACACTGGCCACTCAAACCTATAGCACAGCTCAGGGCTAGCGTTCCGACCATTTCAGCCAAGGCGAAAAGCCTCCGCGGTAATTTCTTCTCGGGCCTCACGGCGAAAGTGCAGGTACCGCGTCCAACACCCGGGAGATGCCGGGGAACGGTATAACCGTTCCCGATGCCGCACTCGCGACCCACTGCCAGCATCTGCCGATCGCCGCGTGTCAGTGGAACAAGGTCGTCGATCCAGTCCCAGGCGAACCCGATTACAGTTTTGTCGCAGGCTCTGCGCACCGGATCTTGGCCAGCGAGATCGAAGGCGACGTAAACCTTGGCCCATTCGTCGGGATAATCATGCAGGAGCAAACCCGGATTGTCCCGAGATACCGTCCTCGTCTCCAGGCTGAGCGCAAAGTGATCAAAGCCCAGACGCCGGGAAACTTGCCCCAGCGCTCCGTCGAGCTCGGCATCCGAGCGCACGTTGATGAGTTCCGATGCGAATTGCTCGGCTAGGTGAGAATGCATAGACCCGCCATCCGATCGGCAGGGCGCCATCCAACACGCCGCAGTCCGATCGCCTGCCCGATGCGGGACCGGAGGGTTCCATTCCATCCGCTCTCGCTGTTGCAGTTGCGACCCTGTGGGTCAGTTTACAGGACCACCCCGGCAAACGCCCCAGCGGTCGATTAAAACCATAGTGCATTCAAGGCGTTTGGGAAGCGCGCCGTCCTCGCGCGTTAAGTAGATCACGATATCCTGAGGCCACCATCCGGCGAGCTTCTACGACGAGACGCTGCGTTTGGCGGCGCGCGGATGAAGTCTTCCAGTCGATCGCACGCAGATCGGTCTGAGACAATCCGAGGATACTCGCGAGTTCACGAGTGGTTGGGGCTTTGCCTGCTGCTTCGTCAAGAGCATCGAGTAGCTTCAGCATCAGAAGGAACCGGTGCGATTGATAGGGTGTCGGCCGTAGCGGCGAAGCAACAGTGTTGAGTGTCTGGCCGGATGGTCGCGAGTTGAAGAACTGCAATGCGGTCAATCGTATCTCAAGCGCCTCATCGGCTGAAAGAAGGTAGGAGGCCCTTTCTCCTCGAAGGGGTTTGACGACCTTTAGCCGGTAGCGTTGGAATCGCTCGTTCAGGACAAGATGGCGCTCTTGGTCATCTGCTTCCTCGGCAACGACAGTCGCACTGCCGAGAATAGCATCGCAGTCAGCGGCAGCCAGTACGACGACCTGTGGGTTGTCTTCGGCGCGCCAGATAGCAGGGGCCTCTTTCGACGAGAGCTTGGGATCGATCGGGAAATTCGAGGCCCCATGTCCTCGCCATGCGGCGAGAAGCTGCAGTTCGCGTATTGCTAATGCCGCTTTGCGAAGTCCGATCGAATGCGCGTCGATATGCGTTGTTTCGGCGCAGGAATTCCTGCGCGAAATCGCAAAGATCGAGTGCGCCGAACAGGGTCTCGCCGCCGGATGGTCGAGCCATGGAGCACCTCCCTTCAGGAGGGTGGTGGTATGGCCCTCGCGCGCTATCCGACATTCCAAGAGATGGGAAGGCACCTCCCCATTTCTGGGCAGGAGGTAGGAAAATTGCACAAAACAAGCGGGTTGCCACCGGAATCATAATTCGGCAGGATCATGCTTGCGCGGAAAGAAATGCTGGCACCATCCGCGTGGACAAGCTCCGCCAGACATCATGCACGCCGGTCCATGGAAGGCCCGGCGGCCGCAACCGGTCAAGGGGCAAGGCTTGCTCCAGACGGCGGCACAGACCTGGAACCCGTGCCCTGGTCGCGATAGCGGTCACAGGGTCTCGGACGCCTCCTAGATCGCTGCATGTCCCATCCGAATGCCGAAAACCGGCCACATCCTGTTCGAGGATCCGGCTGTTGTTGCCCGCAGCACGATCCCACTCTTACCGCTCGAATATTGGAAACTCTTTATCGCGAGCAATGTGCTGGACTGGTCGCCTATCTTGCGCGCCGAACAGGTCCGCAGCGTGCGGTCGACCTTGCGCAAGAGGTTTTCCTGCGCGCGGCAACCAGTCCGCAACTACCGTGTCTCGAAAATCCCGCGGGATTTCTGAGGAGAATAGCCTACCATCTTGTTGTCGACGAAGCGCGGCGGAAGAAATGCCGGGTTCGGACGCAACCCCTGCTCGATGATATAGTCGTTCCCGCGAGGGCCTCGCAAGAGGACGCTCTGCACACTCAGGAGACCATGGCAGCGTTCGAAGCGGCGCTTGGTGAATTGCCGACAAAGACCGCCCGCATCTTTACCATGAACCGCTTCGAGAAGAAGTCCTATCGGCAAATTCATCGCGAACTCGGCATTGCACTGCCAACCGTCGATTATCACATGATGAAGGCACTAGCTCATCTTCGGCTCGCTTTGGCACGCGGGCGTGATTGAGGCACCGAACCTTCACTTCAGTCTGATTTCTTTTGAAACTAAGGTGTCAGCTTTCTCGTGCGTCAAACTCCCAGGGGCGAAGCCAAAAAGGCCCGCCGGATTCGAATTGGGAGGCGATTAAAATGAGAAAATCGAGAGTTGCTGCGGCTTTGTTCGCAGGAACCGCAATGGCTTCGACCGCGCAGCCGCTTTGTGCTCAAACGACGGGCGAGGCCGACGCAAGTCCGGCTCAAACAGAAGTTGTAGAAGACGAAGACGAGGAGAATGCGATCGTCGTGACCGGCACGCGTATTCGGGGAGCGCGCGTCGTAGGAGAAGTAATTGCCCTTGACCGCGAGGCCATCGTCGAGGCCGGTCAGATCGACCTCGGCGAAGCTATCCGAACATTGCCCCAGAATTTTGCGGGAGGACAGAATCCTGGCGTGGGTTCGGGAGCCGGCCTCGGGAACGATAATGTGAATTCTGCGTCAAGCCCGGACCTGCGCGGCCTGGGACCCGATGCGACCCTGACGCTAATCAACGGACACCGTGTTCCCTATAATTCGGCCTACCAGGGAGTCGACATTTCCGCCATCCCGCTCGCTGCCGTGGACCGGGTCGAAGTTTTGCCTGATGGTGCGTCGGCCCTGTACGGTTCGGACGCCGTCGGGGGTGTAATCAACGTGGTTCTGCGTCGTGATTTCGAGGGATTGACGACCTCCGGTCAGCTCGGCGCCAGCACCGATGGTGGCTATTTCCGTCAGCAATTCGATCTGGTCGGTGGCAGGATCTGGGATGGAGGCGGTGTCATGCTCGCCTACGACTTCGCGAACAATTCCGATATTACGGCTGATCAGCGAAGTTACACGCAATCGCTGGATCCCCAGGTAAGTCTCTATCCGAAGATGCAGCGTCATGCCGTGACCCTTGCGGCCCATCAGGAGATATCGCCCGCTGTCCGCATCGCCGTCGACGGCTTCTACTCGCGGCGGAACTCGAGCGACACGAACGGGGCACCCGTCTTCCGCATCTCGCGTGATCCTCGCCTCGAGGGCTACGCGATCTCACCGTCCATGGAGATCGATCTGGCGGGGGACTGGCAGGTCAAGATTTCGGGAGTGTACGGGCGTGACCAGAGCCGTTTCAGAACGACAATCGTCAGGCAAGGCGCAGAACCCAATCTTGCGCAAGGCCGATACTTCAATGAAATCGCGACGCTGGAGGCGGGGGCCGAAGGTCCGCTGTTCGACCTGCCGGGAGGGGATGCCCGCCTCGCAATTGGAGCCGGCTTCCGAAACAACCGGCTCGACTATGCTCGTAAAGACGCGAATTACGATTCCGCCTTCGATATCACGCGCCGAGCGCGCTTCGGGTATGCGGAACTATATCTTCCGTTCGTAGCCCGGCGAAACGCGCGTCCCGGTCTGGACGAATTCACAATTTCCGCTGCTGTAAGGTACGAGGATTATCCGGGACTCGACCAGCTCGCCACTCCCCGAGTTGGCGTCATCTATTCGCCAGTCGATGGTTTGACACTGAGCGGCAGCTGGTCGCGCTCGTTCAAGGCACCGACCCTGTATCAGCAGTATATCTTTTATGAGACAGTCCTGCTCCCTGCTTCGATAGTCGGGGCGGGCAATGGATCGGATACAATACTATTGGTTGCGGGGGGCAATCCCGATGTCGGCCCCGAGCGCGCCCGCAGCTGGACCGCAGGCCTCGAGCTGCGTCCCCCCGCGCTGCCAGAACTCACTTTCTCAGCATCTTGGTACGATATCCGGTATACCGATCGCGTAACCGGCCCGATTTCAGGGTCCATCCTGGCTGCATTCAGCGACCCGGGATATGCCAGCCTGATCGACTTTATGCCGGATCCTGCGAGTTTGGCGGCACTTATTGGAGGTGCGCAGTTCGGCCTCGCCAATTTTACCGGAGCACCCTACGATCCTGCCAGAGTTGTCGCTGTGGCAGACAACCGGAATACCAATGTGGCGGCGTGGGCGCTCAAGGGTATCGACGCTCGGCTAAGTTGGGATCAGGCTCTAGGGCAGGGACGGTCGCTCGGTCTCGAGATCGCCGGCAGCTGGATCGACAGTGAACAGCGGATCACCGCAGAGCTTCCGGCAACTCAGCTTGCAGGGACAATCTTCAACCCCGCCAAACTGCGGATGCGCAGCACAGCGCGGTTCGTAACAGGCCCGCTGACCGCCAACCTTGCCATCAACTACACCGGGGGGCTCGAAGACCGCCGCTTCGATGAAATCCGCCGACTCGCAGCAACTGCAACTGTCGATATCGGCGTATCGTATACCCTCGTTCGTGGAGAAGGCCGGGACCCTGGTCTCGAAATATCGCTGACTGCGCAGAATCTTTTCAATGAAGAGCCTCGAGAGATCGGTCAGCTCGGCCCCTACGATACGCCGTATGATTCAACCAATTATTCGCCGATCGGTCGTTTCATCGCATTCGGTATCCGGAGGCATTGGTGACAGTAGTGCTTGCTTTGGCAGCGGCGGTTCAACCGATTGTACCCTCCCCGATTCTAGAAACAACAGACACGGATCCATGCGCAGACTTTACGCAACTAGGCAGTCTCGATGGGACAGATCGACGAGTCGGCATCGATGATTTGGCCTCGGTAGCGGACATTGGACCGGCGATCGCTGAAAACAATGCGCGCTCAGTGGGTATCTCGCCAGGCGGAGACCGAATTGCATTCGTGGTCAAGCGGGCCAATCCGCGAACCAATGCCTATTGCCAGCAGCTGCTTGTCGTTTCCGCCTCGGATTCCGGGGAGGTGCTGGAGGTTGCTCGCGGCGGCGCCTACCTGCACGCGGATTTCGCACTGCGTGATTTTTCGGTGGTGCGCGCAGGGTGGGATGTAGCCAATCCGCCTCGGTGGTCGCCTTCGGGAAATCGCATCGCCTATCTCCGCCGCGAAGGCCCGACAAACCAGGTTTGGATCGTCGATCCCTCTGGTGAAAAACTTCCCACCCAGGTCACGGCAATGGCCGACGACGTCGACGACTTTGCTTGGACCGAGGACGGACACGGCTTGGTCGTCACCACTCGTCCAGGCCTGCGGGAAGCGATGAGCGATATCGGCGAAGAAGGTCGAAGCGGCTATCTCTTCGACGGGCGGTTTTCGCCGCAGTTCGCGGACCATCCGATCGCGACCGGGCCGCTCGCTTATGCGTATACGTTCGTCAGCCTGCTTGATGGATCGCGCAGGTCCGCGAGCAAAACTGAAAGAGACCTGCTGGCACCCGACCTGCCTCCTCAGGCGCCTGCCAATGCACGGGCTTACCGACCGGGGCCCGGAGGCCGCTCTGCGTGGCTCGAACCCGATTTCTCCGACCGCATTGTCAGCCCGACCCACGTGGTGGTGGTCGGTCCAGACGGGCAACGCAGGATCTGCGAAAGCTCAGTGTGTAACGGCGTTCAGGATATGTGGTGGTCGAGTGACGGCGGCGCATTGATCTTGCAGCAAAGAACCGGGTGGGCACGTGGCGAAACTGCTTTGCTGCGGTGGGAGGCGGACGACCGCGCTCCCCGCCGCATATTCGGTTTCGAGGGTTTGCTGATTGGCTGCGTGACCCTGAGACATGAACTGGTCTGTGGCCAGGAAGCATCCACTCAACCCCGCCGCCTCGTCGCTATCGACACGCGCAGCGGAACCGAACGGGTGATTTATGATCCCAACGCCAGACTGCGAAACAAGGACTTTGGAGAAGTGCGAAGGTTACGCTTCCGCAATGCCTATGGAATCGAGAGCTTTGCCGACCTCGTCCTTCCGCCCGGGCGAGAAGAAGGGCAACAGCACCCCATGGTTGTGGTGCAATATTCCAGTCATGGTTTCCTTCGGGGAGGTACGGGCGACGAGGTCCCGATATATCCCCTAGCCGCGCACGGCTTCGCAGTACTGAGCTTCCAGCGCCCCGGCCTTCTCCCGGCGGCCTCCAAGGCGCGCAACGAGATCGAGACACGCACGCTTCTTGCCGATCCGTGGGAAGATCGACGGCATGTCTTTGCCACCCTCGAAGAGGCGATCGACATGGCAATCGCTACCGGCGCCGTCGATCCCGACCGCCTGGGGATCGACGGTTTCAGCGATGCCGGTGCGACCGTCCAGTTCGCGCTCATCAATTCCGACCTGTTCAAGGTCGCTACGTTCGGAACCTGCTGCCAGGACATGACCGCTCAGCCACTCGCTGCGGGACCACGTTTCGCGGACTATTTTCGCGCTATGGGCTATCGCTATTTCGAAAGCGACGACGAAGGATTCTGGCAACCGATCTCGCTGCTGGAAAACGCCCGCGCAATAGACACTCCAATCCTGATCCAAGCGGCAGACAGCGAATACGAAGGCGCGCTCGATGTCGTTGAAGCCTTCACGAACCGCGACAAGGCGATAGAGCTGAGGGTCTTCCCGGACGAAACGCATTACAAATGGCAGCCTGCGCATCGGCGTGCGATTTACGAACGTAATCTCGAATGGTTCGGATTCTGGCTCAACAACGAGCGGAACTGTACGCCGGGAAAGGATGCTCAGTATGAGCGCTGGCTAGCCATGGAAGGGGCACCGATGCGAAGCGAGCTACGCTGTTCTGATACTCCCACGCTCGTGCCATAGGCGTGCCCAGTTTTCGGCCTCGAGAAGGTCGAAGACGCGATCTATCAGGAAGTCGTCTTTGGACTCGTCGACCTGCAAGGCGACTTCCAATGCGGGCCTATCGAGAAGATCGTGCGCGGCAAGCAGACCATCGAGCAACCGGCCGCGGATTCGGCTACGGTGAGCTACAAAGGCGCTCCGGATATAGCTGTCAGGACCGGCCTTGGAGGTCCGAGCAACGATAGCGGGAGGCAGAATGTCCGAGTACGCCGCTCTGGCGACTGCACGATTCCGACCGCCCGTGGCCCAGAGCCAGGTGGGAACAGAGAGACAGAATTCGACAAGCGGCTGACTGGCGAGTGGGGAGAACCGGTGCAGGCCTCCCGTGACACCGTGCACATGGTTCTGTGCATGCATCAAGAGCCGTAGATGATCGTGGCTTCCCGACCGGCGGCCAGATCCGCATTGAGGCCAAACCGCCAGGGGCTTCGGGTCGGCAGGCACCAGATCAGGATTTAGAAGCCGGATATCGGGCGGCCAGGGATCGCCGCCCTCGCGATTGCGAAGGCGGCCGACCGTCGCTGCGACCATGGTAGCGATGCTGCAATCGGTGACGCGGCACATATCAAGTAATGTTGCAAACGAACCGGCCTTCAAACCTTCTGTGCGCACATGGTCGGCCACAGGCGCAGCAGAATGGAGGAGACAGAAGAGGTTGTCTCCGAAATTGCCGTCCATCACCACCGCCGCGCGGGTTTCCTCCCGCGCGCTTTCGAGCGCTTGATCGAGCGTTTTGGGAAATGCCCGACGCGCTGGCCTGGGCATGTTTTCCGAAGCGGAACCGTCAGGATCAAAGCGAGCGGGATCGAACGTACGGAAGAGACATTGCACGCCCAGTTTTTCCGCAACTGCTCTGGCGTAGGGCCGCTCATCCCCGCTGCGATCTACAGTCCCCACCGTGACACAATCGAAGGTCGCATCGGCTTCGGACAGCGCTGCGCAAATCAGCGAGGAATCGACCCCACCTGACGCTGCCACAACCGTCTGACCGAAAACGCCCGACCAGCTTTTCATGACACCTCGAGATACTTCGCGCAGCGCCGCGGCAGCGTCTTCGAAATGCGGAACCGAAACTGGGAAGTGGTCGGCAGCCTTCCAGAGCCGGAGCGGCGCAGCCCCCGTCGGCCGCAACGGACTTATCGAACCCGGGGGAATTTCGTCCACATCGATAAGGCATGTACTCGCCTGGCGAAGTTCGGGACGCAGTAAATGAGCACCAATATCGGTGTAGGAAGGGTGCAGCGAAAACAATGCTGGATCGGTCGTGAGAATGACTTGGTCACGACCCTCGTAACGATAGACCGGTAAAAACCCCGACGGATCGACAAAGATTGCCGCAGCTCCATCACCTGGCTCATGGAGGATAGCCACATAAGCTCCCCAATATTGCTTGATCAGAAACTCCGCGACATCCTGGGCACTGGATTGCTGCGGCACGCGCAGCCGGGGTTCGAGGCTTGTGCATCCGGTTGATTTGTCGAACAGCGCGCCGAGCACGCGGCCATGGTTAGCCAGCGTCACTGTGGGTGTGCACTCGTCTATCCAAAGTGTTGGGCGATTTGTCAGGATCGCTTCGGGAGACGCCGCATCCGCAAACACTCCTGCAGTGCTTTGGGTTCGAGGCAGCGCGAGGGCGAAACGCACGCGCATTATATGACGAGGATCGGCGTGTAGCGCAGGACCTCCTCGTGCGTGTCGTTGAGCACGACATCGCCTTTTTGGGCCCAGCAATGCGCACTGAACGGCAAAGATGTTACGCCGAGAACGACCTGGCAATGATCGCCCGTTGCCGCGAGACAACCTGCGAGGGCGATCGAACGGGCGAGGCATCGATCCGCCGCGGTGCGCAAGAGCTTTGAATACTCGAAGGCCCTGACCATATCTTTGCCCGTGTCGCTCAACTCTTCGATGTCGTTTTCGACGCGGATTTGTGCTCGTCGGACATCATGCAGAACGGAGAGAAAAGGGGAGTGGGAAAGCCGTCGCTCGACGCGCTTCTGCACCCATATCGCCTTGGCCACTTTCGACAGACGGAACTCGCCTGTGTGGCGCGCCGGAGATGATAATTTTGGAAAGCGCCAATTATTCGGGCGAGGGAAGTCTGGCGGCTGATACCAATCGAGTGCTTTGCTCGCGGTCCATTCCTGCGGCCAAGCTTTTTCGGCCTCGAGAGGAAGACGAAAATATCGGTCTCGCTGCAGATCGAGAAAGACGAAATGGTCGCCAGTGTTACACCAGGCGATTGTCGCATTGTCGGGATCGATCATCGGGCGCAGCCGAGGGTATCGGGGCGCGGGTCACCGACGCGCGCCCCGATCCAGGTCAGTCTTCGAGCGTTCCGGCCACCGCATTGCGCTGACCACCGCTATCGTCTGCGAAGACGATGCCCGCTCCCTTTGTTTCGACCGACGCCTTTCCGAGATCGATCATCTCGCTTTCACGTGTTTCGAGATTCTTCATTGGTCACTCCTCTGGTTCGACTGCGACTCCAAAGGTCGCAACATCGAATTTGAAGTAAGCCAACAGAGCCGGCCAGCTTATAATGTATTTATAAACACATAGAGCCGGGGATCGCGAAGTACGACCGGGCGATGGAAGCACCCGTTGGCAAGTGCAGCGATGCCTTTAGCTGGAGCGCCTGGACATGCGCATCGCAACCCGGTCGCGAGGAACCTGAGTTCCCTACTTCACGATAAGGCCAATCATGCCTGATGATACAGCGCAGTTCTACCTATTGGCACTATTTGCATTAAGTTGTTGCCGAGAAGAATCAGAGAAAGTCCGGACACTGTCGGCAATTATTGGTTGGATATTGTGGGCGTCCTTCTACGTGCCTTGGCAAAATCCCGGTCACTAGCGACGAAGCGCTCGATCATTGGTGGGATCAGAGCTGCGGGCTCGGGTGCACCCTCTGAAACGCCGCCATTGAGCACGACCCCATTTTCGACGAGTCGGCGATGGAGCCGCGCAGGAATCTCGACCGTCAACTTGACGGGCTTGCCATCGGTGACATCGGAGAGCTTGAGTCGGGTCATGCACCACCCTCCAGCACAATATCGCGCGTCACCAGAACGCGTACGGGAAAGCCGGGACGGATCGTCAGCGTCGGGCGGATGTCGAGCTCGCGTGCAACGACCTGCTCGCCCGCGCGATTGATGCTGTCCTGGGTACCGCGGCGAACAGCGCGCAGCAGATCATCATCTCCGCCTGCGCCGAGTTCGCCGCCAATCCCGAGCAAAGTGGAAACGAGCGCCGCCTTGACGACACCGCCCCAATGGTAATCGACGCCGTCCTCCAGCCCGGCATAGCCCGAGGGATCGGCAGCTGGCTGGCGATCGAGCACGATCGAGCGACCATCGGGCAGGATGAGCCTGGTCCAGGCCAGCAGCAACCGACGTTGGCCGAATCCGACATCGGACTCGTATTCACCGATCAGGCGCGCACCTTGCGGGATCAGAAGGTGCCGCCCGGTCAGGCTGTCATAGACGTTCTCGGTCACCTGCGCAGTCACCAGGCCGGGCTGGTCCGATCGGATACCGGTAATCAGCGCTGCCGGAATGATCGACCCGGCCTGAAGCAGCGCGCCAGATGGCACCGCCTCAAGCCGCTGCAAAGACGCTGTCCGCGTGTCGGCAGGCCGCTGAAGAAAACTCGGCCGCGCGGTCGAGACGGATGGCTGAACTGGTGCTGGGGGTTGCGGCTCAGCACTCGAAGCTGCCGGGCCGGAATTGGCGGCGGGTGTCCCGCCGCCGAAAAACAGGCGACTGCCGCGCGCCGCCTCGCGTTCCTGTTCTAAGCGTTCGCGCGCTATATCCTCGGGGCTCGGCGCCGCCCGCTGTGACGGTGTCGGGGGCGGGGCGCCGACCGGTGGAAGCGCGACAACTGCCCCGCGATCCTGCGCCTCGAGGATCGGTTGACCGAGATCGCCCGGCAGCGGCGGCCCCAACCTCGGAACCTGGGAATAGTCTGCCGGGGCAGTGGCAAGTCCGTCTGCCACAGCAATCCCCTCGGTGTTGACCAGCTCTTCGCCGCCGTCCTGCGAAGGCGGCTGCAGGGCGTAGAGCAATATACCGCCAAGCACGGTCAGACCCGCGGCGCTGGCAATGCCGATAGCCTTGCGCGACAGCCTTACCACGCGCGGTCCTTCTCCGCGCAATTGAACGATGCTTTCGGCATCGGGTGGCGGCTCGGTCTTGCCTTCCTCCTTCACGACCGCCCCCGCTTGCGGTTTTCAATCTTCACGCGGACCTGTCTGCGACCGGCACCGAGGCGCAGTTCGGCCTTGTGGAAGAGGCGGTCGACGATGAGAAAGCGCCCGGTGACCCGGTAGTTGACCAGCTCGGCTGCGCCATCCGCGCCCACCACAAAGAATGGCGGCATTTCGCCCCGGGCGATATCGGGTGGAAACTCGACCAGGGTCCGCTGTCCGTCGTCGAAGACGCGGACGGGTCGCCAGTCGGGCTTGTCGCCGGAAATGCGGTAATCGAAATTGAGCGCCTCAAGCGTGAACCCGTCGGCGACTGGTACGGCTCGCGCCGCTCGCTCTTCTTCGCGGCGCAACGCGATCAGTTCGTCCACCGGATAGGACCAGCTGACCGAGGCCATATAGATGTTCGGGTTGGCGCGCAGTTCGATATGATAGGTGCGGCGGTCGGTGTTGATGACCAGATTGGTGGCGATATCGGGCCGTGTCGGTTTGATGAGGATATGAACCCGCTGCGTCGCTCCCGAGCCGCTCAGCGTGTCGCCGATCATCCAGCGCACGGTATCACCTGCAGCAACCGGCCCGGGGCCGACCAGTGTTTCGCCCTCTTGCAAGGCGATGTCGGTCACCTGCCCGGGCTTGGCGTAGACCTGGAACAATGCACCTTCGCGATAGGCAAAGCGCTGGATGGCATTGTCGAACCCTGCATTGTCCGGTTCGATCCTGGCGGCCTCGTTCGCCGCTCCCACATGGCTCTGAGGATCAGGGGCGGGGTCAGAGGCAGGGGAGCGGCGCGCGGCAGTGGGGGAGGCCTGCCGCGAGGGGGTGGTGGCATATGCAATGGCCTGAACAAGGCGGGAAGCATCGGCGAGGTCGGAGGCGGTGATCGCACGCGATGCGGCCTGGGCCTGCGGCGCAGGCGTCGCTGCTGCCGGCGATCCGGCAAGGAGCAGAACGCCGGCTGCGAGCAGCGGCGGACGGGAGAGTTGAAGTAAATGGGTCATCAGCCAAGCTCCTTTGACCAGTTGATCGAGGTGACGAAGATCCCGAGCGGATTGCTGGTGAGCGCGTCGGGCGTTCTGGGAGGCTGGACGGCAACGCCGAGGATAGCGGTCCAGCGAGTGGTTTCGGCGAGCGCGCCGTCACGGTAGCGCCGCTCGACCCAGGCCACGCGGAAGCTGCGCGGGGAGGCACGAATCACGCTGGTGACATCGACCGCCACCTGTTCGCGGCCGATTGCCGCGAACGGGTCGTTGGCCCGCGCATAATCGTTGAGCGCCAAGGCACCCTTGTCGCTGGCGAACTGGTAGGCTCTGAGCCAGTTCTCGCGCACCACAATTGGATCGTCGGGGATAGCGCGGACATGCTCGATAAACCGGGCGAGGTGAAAGGCGATCTGCGGATCGGTCGGCTCGTAATCCGCAGCGGCGGGAGCTACGGTGCGGGCCTCGCCCAGCCTGTCGACCTCGACCACCCAGGGCACGATGGTGCCGCGCGCATTCTGCCACACGAGCCCGCCCGTCAGCGCTGCCGACAGGCCGAGGGCGCCGAAAAAGGCGTAGCGCCAGCTCTTTGCCTGGACGCGCGCGGAACCGATGCGTTCGTCCCAGACCTGCGCCGCGCGCTGGTAGGGCGTCTCTGCTTGAGGCGTTTTTGCGTACCGGATCGAAGGCCGTTTGAACATTGGAGGCTAATCCTTCTCTTTGGTGTCGATGGAAGCGCCTGCACCGTGGCCATCACCGGAGCGCACGGTGTGCGCGGCAAGCGAGGCCGAGTGCCCCAGGCTCTGCCTGTGCTTCATGGACCGCGCCCAGGCCGGGGGGCCGTTCGTCTGTTCCGGATCCGGTGACGAAGCACCGGGAGCGGGCACGATGCGGCCACCCATATTCCCGACCGACGCACGCGCACCGTCGCGGAAATTGCTCCTGGCGCTATCTGCCGCCTTGCGCAGCGGCGACATGGCGGCACCGCCTGCTGCGCGGCCAACACCCGCCATTCCGCTTGCAACCGCGGCGCCGCCGCTCTTGCCCGCCGAACCGGTTGCATAGGCCATGGTCGCACCTCCGGCAGCGCGAGAGGTGCCTCGCGCGACGGAAGAGGCAGCACTGGCGACCGCGCCGCCTGCAAGTTTGGCACCGGCCACGCCGCCAACCGCAGCACCGCCTGCAAGAAGCGCGGTGCCTGCCGCAGCGCCGGCACCGAGCTGCGGACCGCCCGCGACAATGCCATTGGCGATCCCCGGCCCGAAAATGCCCAGACCAAGCAGGGTGAGGCTGGCGAGCACGATGGCCAGCGCATCCTCGATTGTGGGCTCGCCGGGGATGGCGCCGGTGAACTCGGCGAAGAGCGTCGAGCCGATGCCGATGATGACGGCGAGAACGAGCACCTTGATCCCCGACGAGACCACATTGCCGAGCACGCGTTCGGCGAGGAAAGCTGTCTTGCCGAACAGGCCAAAGGGAATGAGGACGAACCCCGCCAAGGTCGTCAGCTTGAACTCGATGAGGGTAACGAACAGTTGGATGGAGAGAATGAAGAAGGCGATGATGACAATCGCCCAGGCGACCAGCAGGATAGTGATCTGCAGAAAATTCTCGAAGAAGCCGACATAGCCCATCAAATCGGCAATCGATTCGAGGAGCGGCCAGGCGGCATCGATGCCGACCTGCGCTACCCTTCCCGGCTGCAACAGATCGCTCGCGCCGAGCCCCGAGCCGCTCGCCTTCAGGCCTAGCCCGGCAAAGCTGTTGAACACGATGTTGGCGAGCGCGCTCCAGTTGCCGATGATGTAGGCAAAGATGCCGACGAAGAGCGTCTTCTTGACGAGCCGGGCGATGATGTCGTCGTTCGCGCCCCAGCTCCAGAAAAGGGCGGCGAGCGTGACATCGATCACGATCAGCGTGGTCGCGATGAAGGCGACCTCGCCCGAAAGCAGCCCGAAGCCGCTGTCGATATATTGCGAGAAGATCGCGAGGAAGCGATCGACAACACCGGTGCCGCCCATGTCAGTTCTCTCCTCTCGCTTCGCGGGAAAAGGACTCAGGCAGCGCCCTGTCGCCGATCCCGGAATAAGCCTCGGGGTGATCGACGGCGAAGAAGCGGCGGCGCTTCTCGGCCCAGGCGGCGCGGCAATCGGGCGAGGACAGCGCCAGTTCGCCCATTTCAGCGCAAACCCTCAGCTGTGCCGGGAGCGGATCGCCGTCGGGCACCCATATGCGCCGGTCGGCTTGCCGCACCGGCGCGGGCTCCTCGCGCAGCTGGACGATCGTCGTCGCGATGGCGAGACCGACGAACACAACGGCACCGATGCGCGCGAGGAGCTTGGTGTCCATCGCGGATCAGTCCGATCCGCCGGGCAGATAGCGCGGACGAATAGCGAGAAGGCCGCTTCCATGCGTTCCGATCCATCGGGAGAGAGAAAAGAGCCGATGGCCGCCTCTACCACCGAAGCCTGGGAAACGCGCTTGCGACCCGCATAGTCTGCAAGCTGCCGGGAAAGGGCTGGCGGCAGGCGGAAGGTATGCTTGATACGGTTGCTCTTGCTCATAGCTCGATACCGTCGCCAGGATCGAGCGCAGCGCGCCGCGCATTGGCCTGCATCCGCTCGGCCATTCTGCGATTGCGGTTTGCCTGATCCTCGTCGGTACGGTCGTCAAACTCAAATTCGTTGGGAATTGCCATGGGCGGCGGCGCCCCATTCTCGTATTCCGGCAATTCAGGCGATTGGCGGATCCCGCCATCGGACTGGCGATCATCGACCTCGTACTCTTCAGACCCGGTCAGCAATTTCGCGGATTGCGCAGGCGCGGTCACAAGTCTCCCGTGCCATTCGCTCTCATCCGCCGCAAACTCGCCCTTTTGGACCGTTGGTGGACGCTCTACCCGTTTGCTGAGCCGGGGGTCGTGGTAGTAGCGCGCTTTCCTGGCACGGATCGGATGCACGCCTGCGAGCATCACGATTTCGTCGGTATCGGGAAGCTGCATGATTTCGCCCTGGGTCAGAAGAGCGCGCGCCGTCTCCGAGCGCGAGACCATCAGGTGACCAAGCCAGGGCGAGAGGCGGTGTCCGGCATAATTGCGCATCGCCCGGGTTTCGGTCGCGGTCCCGAGTGATTCCGAAACGCGCTTGGCAGTGCGCTCGTCATTGGTCGCGAAGCACACCCGCACATGGCAATTGTCGAGGATGGCATTGTTCTGCCCGTAGGCTTTCTCGATCTGGTTCAACGACTGCGCGATCAGAAAGGCTTTGATGCCGTAGCCCGCCATGAAGGCGAGCGCGCTTTCGAAAAAGTCGAGTCGGCCCAAGGCCGGAAACTCGTCGAGCATAAGGAGAAGCCGCTCGCGATCGGCACCCTCCTGCAGGTCCTCGGTCAGGCGTCTTCCGAGCTGGTTGAGGATGAGCCGGATGAGCGGCTTGGTGCGGCTGATGTCGGAGGGCGGGACGACGAGATAGAGTGTGACCGGTCGGCCCTGTGCCACCAGGTCCGCGATACGCCATTCGCAATGCCGGGTGACCCTGGCGATCACCGGATCGCGGTACAGCCCAAGGAACGACATGGCGGTCGAGAGCACGCCCGAGCGTTCGTTCTCCGACTTGTTGAGCAATTCTCTCGCCGCGCTCGCGACAACCGGATGGATGCCGTCTTCCCCCAGATGCGGCGTGTGCATCATGGCGGTCAATGTCGCCTCGATCGATCGGCGCGGATCGGAGAGGAAGTTCGCCACCCCGGCGAGCGTCTTGTCAGGCTCGGCATAAAGCACATGCAGAATGGCCCCGACGAGAAGCGCATGGCTGGTCTTTTCCCAGTGGTTGCGCCGTTCGAGCGAGCCTTCCGGGTCGACCAGCACGTCGGCAATGTTCTGCACGTCGCGCACCTCGTTGATGCCGCGCCGCACTTCCATCAGCGGGTTGTAGGCTGCCGATGCCTCATTGGTCGGATCGAACAGAAGCGTGCGGCTGAAGCTGGAGCGGAAACCAGCGGTCAGCTCCCAGTTCTCGCCCTTAATATCGTGCACGATCGCCGAATGCGGCCAGGTCAGGAGCGTCGGGACGACAAGCCCGACACCTTTGCCGCTGCGCGTCGGCGCGAAGCAGAGCACATGTTCGGGCCCGTCGTGGCGAAGATAGAGATTGGCGTGCTGGCCGATAATGACGCCCTTGCCCGACAGAAGGCCAGCGCGTGAAATTTCGGAACGGGTCGCCCAGCGCGCCGAGCCATAGGTCGCGCTGTTCCTGATCTCTCGGGCGCGCCAGGGTGATGGCGCATGCCCTGGCAATGGGGGGAGCGACACGATGCTGCGTTCGGATTTGTCGCCCCTACCGATCATGAGCTCGGCAGGATCGAGGAAGGGCGGCATCCGTGCAGGGCCCGACGCTCCTGCGCCGCCCGGCAGGCTTTCGGCTGCAATGCCGAAAGGTCCGAAAAAGATGCCGCACCTGCGATAGAGGCAGCGGCCAAGGGCCTGTGGGAAGCAAGGCAAGCGGGGCCTGTCGCGGCCGTAGCTTCCCGCTCGCCCGACCCGCTGCCGGTTCGCAAGTGCGTGCGGGGCCCCGGAACGCATAATGCCGCACCCTCAGGAGCGCATCGCCAGATGCGCGGGACAGAGTGCGTCCCCAGCCCCGCTCGACATATCCCGAAGGCCCGTGGGCCAGGCTGATATTCGGAGAAACGCCGGTTTCTTCTGGATCGACATCTTGACCCTAGCGCTCAGCTACGGAAACACGAGAAAAGGGCAGGAACCGCTGCTGGCCCCTGCCCTGCCGAATGTCTCAGAATTCGTCGAGCATTCCGCCATGGACGGTATGAACGACCCGGATCGCAAGATGCGGGGGCAACGCGTTGTAGTCGCCTTCGTCGACCGCGCGATATCCGAGTTCGTCATCCTCGATAACATGCTGGTCGAAGAAGCTGTGCAAGGCCCGTTGCTCAGCTGTTTCCAGAGCCTCGAAATAATTGCGCGAAGGCAGTGTGCATTTCGTGAAATAGGTCATGATAATCCTCCTGAAATCTGTCGCGAGACGACAGGAGGTTGGCCGATGGGCCCGGGCAGACCGGGTCACAGGATCGCCTGACAGGGCGACCGCGAAGCGGCGCAGGGGGAAACGGTTTTGTCCGGTGCCGGATGCAATCCGGCGGCGGGCAAAATGGTGGGCCCCCTGCCGTCCTTGATGCGGGCGGCGCGGGACCATCATGCTGGAAATGCGGTAAGCCAGGCCAATCCAGTCCACCTCAAACGACCGTTTCAGATGATCGCTGCCATAAGGGGTCGGGCCCTCCGGGCAGCGCCTGGCTATTCCCCGGAGAAAAGACCGAGCGAAAGGACGTGTGTACAGCGAAAGAGGCCCTGCCGTTTCCGGCAGAGCCTCCTTTGGCTGGTTCGATGGCGCCGGATCAGTCGATCGGAGGAGCGTCCTGGTTGTCGCCGCCATTGGCCCGCGAGAGGAAATCGACCTTGTCGGCAAGGATCTCCGAACCATACCGCGTCACACCGTCCTGGTCTTCCCACTGGGTATAATGGATGCGGCCCTGAACTGAGACCAGCTGGCCTTTCGAGCAGTACTGACCGACGGTCTTGGCGAGGCCGTTGAAGCAGGTCACACGGTGGAATTCGCTGTCCTTGGCGGTGTAGCCGTTCTCGTCCTTGTAGGTCTTGCCGTCCTTGTCGCGTGCAGGACGATCGGTGACGACAGTGATCCCGGTAACGCTGGTTCCGCCCTTGGTTTCGCGGGTTTCCGGATCGCGGGCAATGCGGCCGGTGAGGATAACGAGATTGGTCATGATAAATTCTCCTTCAGCTTGCGAACCGGAAACCATTTCCGGCTTGCGAACGTCGATGAGAAGCAGGGCATGGGAGGACTGCACCGCGGGCCCGGCAGGGCCAAGGGAAACCGGTTCATGACGGGTGGTGCGGGCCGCCCGCAAGGCGGGCAACACGGCCGGAAAGGAACGGGTTGCGGTTCCTCAGCTGACCTGGTTCAGACAGGTTCGCTCAGGAAAGCCGGATTGGCTTACGGTCGGGCATGAAGGGCGGTTGATGAGCCGGTCTATCCTTCGGCCCTTTCGTCTACGCGGGGCGATCTTCGAGACACAGGCATGTTTCCATCAACAGAGGTACTCGCAGAGCTCGAAGAGTCACGCCGCAAGATCCCCTTCGGCAACCTCCAGACGGTTCGCCCATGTCAACATGATCCAACCGAAGAGCAAATTCACAAGCACGCGAAAGGGGAAATACAGGAGAGCCGGAAGGGCAAAGATCCAATCGATGAGCGCATTCGGTGCAAGCGCGTAGCCAACCTCCTTGAGGAAATACAGAATTGGCAAATGCATGGAGATGTGGGTTTCAACGGTAACCCCGATGCCAATATTTGCATCCTTTGCGATCTCCCACGCTGCATATAGCGTAATCAATCCATCGATCATGCCGCCAATGGCGCCAGACCAAGCCAGCAAAATCAAAAACAATCTCAATTTCTTGCCCATTTCACTTCCGGTCACGCCGGCGCAATGAAAGCGGGCGCAGGCCCCATCTTGCCGTCACCGCGCATTGCTGCGCCCAAAATCCTGTTTGATTAACAAGGTTCTTCCGCTCGCTTCATCGCGCTGATTATCGATATCGAACCGGTGACTGTGTTGAATTTTCTGAGCTCCCGGACCTCGACGAAACCGGCTCTGGACATCAACGGGATGAGCACCCCATCCGCATTCGGCTGCGTATCTGCAATTCCATCCAGCTGCTGAATCGTTGCCCTGAAAAGCTTACGCATGATCCACGAGGTTTGCTCTCCATAGTCCGCAACGAACAGGCGACCGCCCGGTTCGAGCACGGAATGGATCTCGCTTAGAAGCCGCATCTTCTCGTCGAGGCGCACCTGATGGAGAACAAGGCAAAGCGTTGCGATACTCGGTGTAGGCCAGTCCGCGACCGCATCTGCGGACATCATCGCGCGCCTGAATTCGACGTCTATGCCCGCGCGCCGCGCTTTCGCGCGAGCGATCTCGATAGCATCGCCGTCCGGATCGATCCCCAAATAGGTGATCGCCGCATCGCCGGCGCTATGAGCAGCGAGAGACTGCCCGTTCCGGCTCCGACATCGAGTAGAACATCGTTGTCGTTCGGCGCGATGAGCCCGACAAGTGTCTTGCGCCATTTGGCCTCGCGGGTCGTGAGCCGGACACCAATGTCGTAAAGTGGCGTCAGGAAGCTGTAACCCGCAGGCGGCGTGTAGTTTGTCTGCTCGGCCATCACGCTTGCCCTTCGTTTCGTACCGGGCCAGTCTCGGGTGAGGGCTGCCGCGTTCTAAACGGTTCGGTTAGCTGAGCCAGATACGTCTCGGGATAAGATTCCACACCAGCGAGGCCGACGGTTCCGGATCTTATATGCGCGCTCGAGACAAACTTGCCCGTGCCAAGAAGCAGGTCCCAAATGGTGAAAAAGAGGCCGAAATTGACATTGCCCTCGGTTTCGGAGGCGAGGTGATGGTGGCGGTGCACCGGTGCAACGGCCCAGAGATATCTGAGCAGCCCGATCCGCATATCGACATTGGAGTGCTGAAGTTGCAGCTGGATCACGACCGCAAACGTCCCGACAACGGCGACGTCGGTGGGGATAGCGACCTTGGCATCGTGCGTGTTGCCCGGCGTCAGCAGGAGGATGTGCGGGCGGCCCTTCTCGTCGCAGACGGCATGGAGCTTGGTGTTGCGTCCGCCTTTGGTGATGCCGATACCATGAGCCAAGGCCCCCCTTTTGCGCCGCCGGCGGTGCGGTGGACCTTGATGCAGCTGCTGTCGATGAAGAGCCTTTCAGGGACGCCATCGACCCCGGCGAGCTGGGCGAAGATCCGTTCCCACACGCCGCGTTCGGCCCAGCGCCGGAAGCGGTTGTAGAGCGTCTTCTTCGGACCGTAGACATGTTCCGGGCAATCGCCCCAGCGACCACCGCTCTTCAGAGCCTGAACAATCCCGGAAAGCACGCGCCGGTCATCGACCCTTGGCATCCCGCGCGTATCGTTCGGCAAGAGCGGCTCGATCCGCGCCCACTGATCATCCGAAAACCAGAAGAAATCCGCCATCCACCACACCTCCTCGCTGGAGGCAGGTGAATCACATCTCGATGCTGCTGTGAATCCCGTTTATGGGTCCGGACCCTAGCCTGAGCCGGTCTCGGCCGACAATCGACTGTATTACGACCAATGCACCCTGTGCGTGCCAAGCCTGAGACTTTGGAAGATCACGGCTCGCCGGCAGCGGAGCTTCGGGGAAATATGGGATTGAAAGAAACATGAACGCGGTGATCGTCTACGAGCTTTGCTGCTTCCAAGCGCCCATGGAGCCGAGATAGATGTCGAGGCGCTTGAAGCCCTGGCTCGCCAGCCAGCCTGCGGCAACGCTCGCCCGCATGCCGCTCGCGCACATCAGCGTGTAGTGTCGGTTGCGGTCGAGCTCTTTCCATCGCGTGTTGAGCTCGCCAACATAGATATGTTCTGAGCCGTCGATGCTTGCTTCCTGTCGTTCGTCCGCGTCGCGCACGTCGAGCAAAGTCCATTCACGGCTGTCCTGATTGAGCCTGCGCGCGATTTCCTCGGTGCCGATCATGGGAATGTTGCGCATCGCTTTGCCCTGAGCAGCGGCCGGAACCACGCCGACATAGCCGCCGACAACATTATCGAGACCGATGCGCACCAGATGGGCCGTGGCGTGGGCTAGCTGGTCTTCCTGGGAAGCGACGAGCGCGATCCTGTCGCCTTCACCGAGGAACCATCCGGCAAAGGCCGGTATCATTCCCACCGGAAGGCACATGGCACCCGGCAGATGGCCGGCAGCGTAGGCGAGCGGCTCGCGCACATCGACCAGGTGATCAGCGCCGCTCTTGCTAAGGTCTTCCAGCCCCAGACGCCTTGGCCGCATAATCCGCGGCGCGGCATCGGACCCTTCGAGGTTGAGCCGCTCCATCAGCCGGAAATAGGGCGGCTGGTAGTGGTGTTCTGCCACCTTCGCCTTGATGAACTCGTCGCGGTCGGAGATGCGCAGTCGCGGGTTGTTGCGTCGCTCGTGGCCGATTGTCGAGAATTCCCGGTCCGCCATTCCCGACCCGCAGACCGAGCCCGCACCATGCGCCGGGTAGATAATCGCCTGATCGCCGAGGCCGCAAAGTTTCTGCAGGGAATCGAACAAAAGGCCCGCGACTTCTTCCTTGCGCTCGGGATAGAAGTCGGTGCGCCCGACATCGCCGACGAACAGCGCATCGCCGGTAAAGACGCCGACCGGTCCCTCGCAATATTCGCTGTCATGGATGACGAAAGCGAGATGATCGTCGGTGTGTCCAGGTGTTTCAAGCACCTCGATCCGCAATTGACCCAGCTCGAAACAATCGCCCTCGCGTGCGGTATTGGCAAAAACGATCTCGCCTGCCGCGTTGGGCCCGTGATAGACCGTGGCTCCTGTCAAATCGGCCAAAATCGGCGAGCCGCTGAGCAGATCCTCATTGCGATGGGTTTCGAAGATATGCGTGATCTCCAGCCCTTCGGCCCGGGCCTTTTCGACATAGACCTCGCAGTCCCGGCGCGGATCGATGACCGCCGCCTGCCCGCCCGAGCCGATGATATACGAGAGGTGCGAGAGACCGGGGGTTTTGATCTTCTCCAGAAACATACGACTTCCTTGTCTGTTGCTCAAAACTTGTAACGTGCGGGTCCGTCACAAGTCGAAAAATGATACGACGTTTAATCGATACCGAGTTCGGCCTTGATGGCGGCAGGACTTTCGAACTGTTCGGCTTCGGGCCTGCCGATGGCAGGTTTTGCGTTGATCCAGATGTCTTCGCACACGAAGTCGAGGAGGCTTGCCGCGAGATCTGCATGACGGCATCGGAAACAGCCTTCTGCCAAGCGTTCGTCCGAAATGACGGCATCGCCGGTGTAAGGCTCATCCAGGAGCCAGCCCGGTCGTGCGGCCGTCCATTTGATGCCTTGGTCGTCGCTGAGCATCGCTTCCATGGCGCGCATCTGCTCGAGTATATTGAACAATGCAGGCTTGGCGGTGAGCTCAAACCACGCCGGAACGCTCGACTGATGTTCGACGAAGGCAGCGGAGATCACGGCAATGCGGTCGATCTTCGCTTGTGCCATCGCCCCGAGCAGGTTGCGCGTGCCATCGGAATAGAGCGGCGGTGGATCGATCGCATTGCCCGGACCGAAAGCGACACCGAGCGTCGAGATAACCGCGCGGCAGCCATCGAGATCGCCCGCGAAATCATCCGACAGCACATCGCATTCGATATATTCGAAGTCGCCCACCCGCTCGTCTGGCCCGGGCACGGTGTGTTCGAAGGCGCGGATCGGTATGTCCCGCGCAAGGGCACGCCGCAATAGCTCGGTGCCGGTCTTCCCGCCTGCACCGAAGACAGCGATGGGCCTCGTATCGGTCATCTGCTTGTTCCTGTTAAGACTGGTGAGGGCGACGAACGGAGGAGCTGCGGGCGCACGGGGTAGCCAACGGCCCGCCCATGCGCCCTGCCAGTATCAGGCTCCGCCTGCCGGACAGGTGGTATATCCCCAGAACCCGAACTCGTCCTTCATCCGGGGTCCGACGACGATCATCTCCTGCATTTGCAGACCCGCATCGCCTTCATCATCCAGTACACGGGTCCTGATCCGAAGCTCGCCATTCGAATAGCTGCCGGGGCCATCGGCGGTGACGGGGATCAATTTGCCATTGATCTTGATCGCACCGCCCCCGTCGCCGTCATAGACAAACGAGGGAAAGGCCACTTCGGTCAGGCGGAACTGGCAGGCCTGCCCGGCACCTAGTGCCGCGATATCGGCGTCATTCATTGTCTCGGGAAGCATCAGGCCCGGGCTGACATTAGCCAAAGCACTGGCCGCGGCCTCGATCGGCGCGGCAGTAGCGGGCGGGTCGAGCTGGGCTTCGCGGTCGTTGCCCGGAGCGGTGTTCGAATTGCAGGCGGCGAGCGGAAGCGCGATGAGCGCCGTGAAAGCTATCTTTTTCATTGCTGCATCTCCTCGGGGAGGCGTTCTTCGGTCCGCGGACCGTTCTGCTCGATATCGTCTATGAGATATTTCATCTCGGCGATTTCGCGGCGCTGCGCGACGATGATGGCCTGCGCGAGTTCGCGCACGCGAGGATCTTTCAGGCTCGCGCGTTCGCTGGTCATGATCGCGATTGAGTGGTGCGGGATCATCGCTGCCATATATTCGGTATCGTCGACGGTGGTCTGGCTGCGCACCAGCCATAGTGTGAGCGCGAACACAAAGGCGCCGACGCCCAGAATGATGAAGTTCTTGGTCGGGTCCTTGTACATGCCCCACATGAAGAGCAGCATGACGATCATCATCATCGCGCCCATGACGAACATCATCCAGAAGCGCGTTTCGCTCCAGAAAACATCGTCAATCGTGAAGGTGTTGGCATACATCAAGAAGAACATGATCACGGTCGAGGTCGACACCATGGCCATGAACCGCCAGTAGCTGCCGCCCCCTCCCTTGTCCGAGTGGGTCGTCTTTTCGGTCATGCTTCTTCTCCTTTATGCATCATGGTCCAGAATAGCTGCGCCGAGCAGCTGATGAGAGCGAAGCCGGTGAGGGCCTCGACGCCGGCGAGAACCCGCAGGTGCTCTGTTGGGAAAATGTCCGCCAAACCAAGCGTCGTCACGTTGATCAGAGAAAAATAGAAATAGTCCATCGCGGTCATCGCGCCGGCCTGCCGGAAGCCGCCCAGACCCATCTCCTCGCCGATCCAGAAGCCGGCGGCGAAGAACGCCGCTACGGTCAGATGCGAGAAAAGAACGAGCAGCGCGATGCCCAGCTTGTGCAGAAGGCTGCAGTTTTGCTCGAGCAGCGTATGGCCCGCATTCAGTATGACGAGGTGCGAGCCCACCGATATCAGGAACAGCGAGGTCGCCAGGATTAAACCGAGGATCATGTAAAGACCTTGAGACCCATCCAGAGCCCCATCCCCATCATGAACAGGTTCTCTGTCAGCGAGACGAAACCGAGCGGGACGTTGCTGCTACCTCCGACGCAAGCGCATTTGAGCTCACGCTTGTCGATGTAGACAGCCTTGAAGACGCTGACAGCGCCGACGGTGCCGATGAATAATGCCAGCGGGGCAGAAAGCCAGGTCAGTGCGCCCGCGGTCATGAGAATGCCGGCAGCGGCTTCGCCGAACGGATAGACGAAGCCATAGGGCACCCAGCGCCGTGCGAGTAGATCGTAGTTGAGGAACATGGTCGAGAAACTGCGCACGTCCTGAAGCTTCTGGACGGCGAGCAAGGTCATCGAGAGGCTGACGAACCACTCCGCGGCCCGAACGGTGAAGAGGTCGTCAAAAAACGCCCAGCTCAGCCCGAGCGCGAGCAGCAGCGCGACCGCGAAAATCGCAATGACCGGCTGATAGCTGGTTTCGCCTTCCTCGGGCTGCGAGCGGCTTTTGCCGAAGAACTCGCGGACATCGTCATAGCCGCCAATGCGCTTGCCTTCCATAAAGGTCTGCGGCGTGGTCTCGACGTCGTGCTTGTCCTTGAACGCGTCGGTTTCCTCCCTGCTGGTCAGGTGATGATCGTCGACCTCGAAGCCTTGCCGCTTGAGAAGATCGACCGTTTTGATGCCATAGGGACAGACATGATCCTCCATCACCATCCGGTAAACACTCGCAGTTTTCATGCCTTTACAGCCCCTTGTTCACACGCACAGCCTGGGGCTGCTTGTTCAATTCCAATGTTCGTTTCGCGTTTTCATTTCATCGTTCTTCGAAAGAGAAACGATGTTTGTCGCAATCGCCGACATTCCTCCCGCGAATCTCTTTCTGCCGGTCGATCGCGCGGCCTGGTACGGACAAGATGGACAAACTTCCGGTATTCCGATTGCAGCCGAAGGAATAAAGACGGGCGGGGCGGCGCGAAATTACGGCGCCGCCTCAAAAATATTTATCTGAGCTGCCAAACAGCCAATGTTGCGCTCAAGGACGGTCGTGATCGCCGCTTCCGCTCTCGACCTTGTTTTCAATAGAATCTGTGTTCGTCTCCCTGCGCTGGCCGGACAGAAATATCCATTCCGCCACGAACACGGCCGCGATTCCGATCACCGCATAGGAAACCACGGCCGGATCGCTCTTGAGTTTGGCGGCCGTAAATGCGGCGAGCACAACGGCGTCGGCCGCCAGCGCGGTGAGCAGGACGGAAGCGCGGGCGCCGATCTCTTTGCGAAGACTGCGAAACACGCCCCAATGGACGAGCATGTCCATGACAAGGTAGAAGAAGGCGCCGAGCGAGGCGATGCGGGAAAGGTCGAACAGGACCGCCAGTGTGCCGGCTATGACGACCGTATAGACCAGCATGTGGCTACGGATGCCGCCCTTCATTCCGAAATGGCTGTGGGGGATCATCTTCATCTCGGTCAGCATTGTCAGCATCCGCGAGACGGCGAACACGCTCGCAATGACCCCCGACGTAGTCGCCGAGATGGCAATCGCTACGGTGAAATAGAACCCGAGATCTCCCAATGCGGGGCGCGCTGCCGCGGCCAGGGAATAGTCACGCGCCTGAACGATCTCGCCGATGCTGAGACTGGAGCCAACAGCCAAGGCGACGAGCAGATAAACCACGATGCACACGGCAATCGAGATCATGATTGTGCGACCGACATTCTTGTGCGGATCGACGATTTCTCCGCCACTGTTGGTGATGGTTGTAAACCCCTTGAATGCAAGGATCGAGAAGGCCACCGAAGCGAGCAATGCTTCGCCGTTCGACAAGGAAGCAGGCTCGGTAAAGGCGCCTGCGAACAGTCCGCTGGCCCAGATCGCCGCAACTGCGAACACCGCTATCCCGCCAACCTTTATCGCCGACATAACGAGCGAAAACCCGCTTACCGATCTATTGCCCGCGGCGTTGACCAGATAGGCGAAAACGATGAGTCCCAGTGCCAAGCCCGATATCAGCAATGCGTTTTCTTCGAGCCCAAACGGACGCAGCGCATAGGTCGCGAAGGTTCGCGCCACCAGGCTCTCATTGATAACCATCGACATGGCCATCAGCACTGATGCGGAGGCCGCGACGACACCCGGACCATAGGCCTTTTGCAGGATCATCGCGATGCCACCCGACGATGGCCAGGCATTCGACATCTTGATGTAGCTGTATGATGCGAGCGCGGTGATGAGCGCGCCTGCGACGAAGGAGAGGGGGAAGAGAGGGCCGGCAAGCTCCGCGATCTGACCGGTGAGCGCAAAAATGCCCGCACCGATCATGACGCCAGTCCCCATGGCAACGCCGCCAAGCAGGGTGATGCTGCTCTTGTTCAGATTATCTTCGTGCGCCGAATGGTTATCCATGCGGTTTACCTTTCTATGGCTTGCGTCGCGCTGCCATCTTCCACAGGCGACCGGCCCTGCCGCAATGCGGAGGCATTGAGGCATGGATCAGGGATGGCGATTTGTTCGATTGTCGAATGTTCACAGCTTCGCACTACGAAGTCTGAGCGAGTTCAGGACTACCGATATGGAGGACGCACTCATCGCAAAGGCTGCGAACATTGGGCCAATCAGGATGCCGAAGAAAGGATAAAGAACACCGGCCGCGACGGGCACGCCCGAGGCGTTGTAAATCAGCGCAAAAAACAGATTTTGCCGAATATTGCGCATCGTAGCCCGGGCAAGCTTGCGGGCCCGGACGATCCCGTCGAGATTGCCTCTAACGAGCGTAATCCCCGCACTTTCGATCGCGACATCCGCGCCGGTTCCCATCGCAATGCCGACATCTGCCTGGGCAAGCGCCGGAGCGTCGTTAACCCCGTCGCCGGCCATGGCCACCTTGGCACCGCCTTCCTGCAATTCACGGATGAGCCGCGCCTTGTCCGCGGGAAGAACGCCTGCGCGAATGTCGTCGATACCAAGGCGGGCGGCAACCGCCTGCGCCGTCCGCTCATTGTCGCCGGTCGCCATAATGATCGTAAGGCCGAGCTTGTGCAGGTCCTTGATCGCCGCAGGAGTGGTTTCCTTGACCGGGTCGGCAACGCTGATGAGGCCAGCAATCTTGCCTGCCACGATCACGAACATGACGGTTTCGCCTTCGTCGCGGCGCGCATTGGCCTTTTCGCTGAGCGTGGCACCTTCCAAACCGAGGTCTGACAGGAGCGCAAGGTTACCCAGCGCGACGCGTTTACCGGAAACCGTGCCCATGACGCCTTTACCGGTTACGGCCTCGAACTCGCTGGCGGTTTCCATCGCGACGCCGCGTTCTTCGGCGCCGCGCACGATCGCTTCTGCGAGCGGGTGCTCCGACCCGCGCTCGAGCGACGCCGCCAGGCTCAACACCTCGATTTCATCGTGGCCCTCTTCGGGCATAACCGCGACGAGCCTTGGGCGCCCCTCGGTCAGCGTACCCGTCTTGTCGACGATCAGCGTATCGATTTTCTCGAAGCGCTCGAGCGCTTCGGCGTTCTTGATCAGAACGCCCGCCTGCGCCCCTCTTCCTGTCGCGGTCATGATCGACATCGGCGTCGCCAGGCCGAGAGCGCAGGGGCAGGCGATGATCAGTACCGCAACTGCAGCAATGAGGGCATAGGCAAGCGCTGGTGCGGGGCCCCAGATCGCCCAGGCGATGAAGGCGAGCACGGCTATACCGATAACCGCGGGGACGAACATGCCGGCCACCTTGTCGGCGTACTTCTGGATCGGCGCGCGCGAGCGCTGTGCGGCCGCAACCATTTCCACGATCTGCGCGAGCATGGTGTCTGATCCGACACGTTTCGCTTCGATCACCAGGCTGCCTGTTCCGTTGATCGTTGCCCCGGTCACGGCGTCGCCCTCGACCTTTTCGACCGGGACTGGTTCACCGGTGATCATGCTTTCGTCGATAGACGAGCGGCCTTTGAGCACTACACCGTCAACGGGCACCTTGTCGCCTGGGCGGACCCGCAATTGGTCGCCAACAGCCACGTGCTCAAGGGGGATTTCTTCTTCAGTGCCGTCTGCCCTGATGACGCGGGCGGTTTTGGCTGCAAGATCAAGGAGAGCGCGAATGGCCTTACCGGTGCCTTCACGCGCGCGCAGCTCCATGACTTGGCCGAGGAGCACAAGCGTAACGATAACGGCCGCGGCTTCGAAATAGACGCCGACATGTCCCTCTGGATCGCGAAAGCCATCCGGGAAGATGTCCGGTGCCAGGACGGCGACGACACTGAAAATCCATGCGGCGAGAACGCCCATGCCGATGAGCGAGAACATGTTGAGGTTCCAGGTGCGGAACGAATTCCAGCCCCGTTCGAGAAACGGCCATCCGCTCCACAACACGACCGGTGTACCGAGCACCAGTTCAATCCATAGGGTGGCCCGCTCGCCAAATATTTCGCGCACGCCCGGCCAGCCCACATAGGGGCCCATCGTGAGAACAAGCAGCGGCAAGGTGAGGATGGCGCCGACCCAGAAACGCCTTGTAAAGTCGACGAGCTCCGGGTTCGGTCCGTCATCGACCATGGCCGCGGATTCGAGTTCGAGACCCATGCCGCAGATCGGGCACGACCCCATCTTTGGCTGCCGGACCTGCGGGTGCATGGGGCAGGTATAAACCGGTCCGTCATAACCAGCGGGAACGAGATCGTAGCGGCCATCATCGCCAGCAACGGCTTCGCCGTGGCCGCTATGGCTGCAATTAGAATGGTCCATCATAGTCTCCCTGGATCTGGCCAAAGGTGTGCCAGTGTTCCGCCGACAAGGCCGAACCGAGCTGACAGGCGGCGTACCCCGCTGAAAGTGACAGCGTGAAACGGGAAACGAGATCAACCCGACTTGCCGATTTATGGCAGAGGATCATCTCATGCCTGCCGTGCATATTCTTTTCCGCGCTGCGAAAGGTGAGTGTGCGCTTCGCGCGCATCCAATTCCCGTGTACTGCTGCCGGCGCGGAGCAAGAAGCGCGCCACTCCATTGTCGAGAAAATAGATCGGTTCGAGGCTCTTTTGTGCGATCACGCGGCAAACAGTTCGGCCATCGAGATCGTGAAAGTAACAATGGATCAGGGCGCAGGCGTTACCGCCGAGTGCTGATCGTATCGCGTCCATCAGCACGCGCTCGAACCCGTCCTTATTGGGGTGCTTGAGAGTCTTCAGATCGGCCTCGATTCCTACGATGCCCCCGCTATCGTCGACGCCGATGAGCAGCGTGCCGCCATCATTGTTGAGAAATCCGGCAATCGTTTTGAACACGACCTGTTGAAGGCTTCGATTTGCGCGCTGTTCACGCGTATCCCAACGCAGCGACGATTTGAATTCCAGCTGTGCGCCCTCGCCTCGGGCGATGAGCAGCGGCAGCTCTTCGGCCAATTGATGCTCCAGAGAGCGGATTATCTGGCGATCTGCCATGAGCCGCAGATGATAAAGACCAAACGTCAGGCCGATTGCGCCGCCGATCACCGCGAAAGCCAGGCTCATGGGCAGCATTTCGATTTCAAATGCCGCGCTCAGTCGATCGACCGCCGAGCCCAACTGCTCAGCAAATGGCACGCTCGCCGCTGCTGCCCCTCCAGACCCATAAACGAGCGCGGTGAGCGGATGAAGGATTAAGATGCCCAGCACTGGCCCGATAACCGTATGCAGGAACAATTCCGTCTTTTTGCTGAAAGACGAACCGGAAAAGGGTAAGCTGTGCATTGTCATAGGCTTTGCGACCTGTGCGGAATTCGCGGCAGCGGATAAATCCACATTGCCGGTTCTTCACCCGATCCTTTTTCTGAAATAGCGGACGAGCGGGACCCCTAGGATCGCGATATACCAGCCATAGAGAAAGCTGTCGATAGCCCCGGCGAAGAAGCCAGGCCATGTCAACCAATCGAAGCCTGGCAGCAAAGGCGCCCATGCTTCATGCATATGGAAAGTATCGGGCGCGATCAGGCCAAAGGCCACGCAGAGCAGATAGGTAATCAGCAGTAAGACGCTGAAAGCCCAGCCCCAGGCAAGGATTGAACCTTTCGTCGTCGCATTGGTCATCTTTCTCTCCGTCGTATACTATAGGGGGGTATAGTGTATTGCGAACTGCTTTGCAACTGTGTCAAAAGCAGTCAGGAATGAACTCGGCGTCTGGAGAGAACGGCATGAGCGATGATCAAAACCCCAAGTTCCGTGATGTCTTGACCCGAATGCGCAAGATCGAGGGGCAGGCGCGAGGAATATCGAGAATGATGTGTCCCCCGTCAGCGCCAATGGCACAGATTTGAGGTTGTGATTTAAGGAGGATTTGGGCTTCGTCGTAGTGACGAAGGAACGAAGATGAAGCCCAAATCCTCAAGCTCCAAAAAGCCCGCCGAAC